>NZ_CP063809.1 GCF_018128905.1 Streptomyces sp. A2-16 | reverse complement strand
CAGGCGCAGCAGCAGGCAGCATTGGATCAGGTCATGGCCATGCAGTTGGGTGCCGAGGTGCTGCACGGCCAGCAGGAGACGCAGGAACGGCACCGCATCGCCGAAGAGCACCGCGCGGCGGCTGAGGAGCGCGCCGACTGGCGCAACCGGGTCCGGGACATCGAGGGCCCCAAGGGCGAGTACGCCCGCGCCGTGGCCGAAGTTGTCGAGGAGAAGCGCCTGGAACTGGGCCGCGAGCTGTTGGAACAGGCGGAGGCCGGAGAGCTGCCCCAGTGGGCGGAGAAGCTAGGCCCCGTCCCGGACGCCCCCGAGTGGAGGGAACGCTGGATCGAGCGCGCGGGCACCGTGGCTGCATTCCGCGAGGCTCACGAGTTCGAGCACGACCGCGATGCGATCGGCACGCGGCCGGGCCGCGGTGCGGTCGACGTCCGGCAGGATTGGGACCGCGCATACCGCGCCCTGGGGGAGCCAGAGGACCGAATCGAGCTGGTGGGTGCCACGGACGCCACCCTGCGGCGCATGGTCGAGCAGTACGAGCGCGAGACCGAGTGGGCCCCACCGCACGTCGCTGGCCAACTGCGCGAGGTCTCCGAGTCTTTGTCCGACCTTCAGCGGGAGGCGGTGCAGAAGTACATCGAGGCCCGCGAGGCGGAGGACCCCGTGCGGGCGGAGGAACTGCAGGCCGCCGTCGAGGGGTACGACGCCCTGGCCGCCAGGATGGAAGAGGACCGCGCGGCCCTGGAAAAGGTCCACGAGGCCCGGCAGGCGTGGCACGAGCACACCGAGGAGGCGCGGACCCAGGCGCAGGAGGCACAGCGGCAGCTGGAACTCCGCGCCCCGGAACCAGAGACCGACCGGGAGTCGCTGGAACTGCAGGAGGACGTGCAGGAGGCGGCGGCGGAACGGGAGCTGGAACAGCCCGAGACCGGCGAGCGCGAGCGGCTGCACGAGGCCCACGAGCGGGCCCACGCGGACGGGCGCACGCTCACGGGCGAGGAGCTGCAGCGGGCCGTCCAGACCGCGACCAGGGCAACGGAGATCCTGGCCGACCGCGAGCAGACGCGGCAGATGGAAGAGGCGGAGCGGGCCCGCCGGGACGAGCCCGTGGTGCAGCGGCCGGAGCCGCAGATCGAGGACCCCGCGATCGAGGCCAGCGGGTACGAAGTCGAGAGGTAACCTGGCTGCACCAGGAAGGGGCGGACTGCCATCGGCGGCCCGCCCCTTCACCGTTAGTCGTGCACCGGTCAGGGCTGCGGGGCTCTGCCCCGGACCCCGGCCACCCTGCGGAGGGTGTGGGGGGCACGGATCTTGAGTGCGGGTTGTGGGGGGTGGAGAGGGTGGGTCGCGGTGCGGGCCCCCTCGTAGGACGGCACCCGCAGGGCACCGCGGCCGCCGCCGGGCCGCCAGGCCAGGCCGCTGCGCGGTCGGCTACGCCGAGCCTGGCCCCCCGACAACGCCCGCGGTAGGGCGTAGCCTGCCGCCCAACGAGGGAACCACCCCCGCTCCGCCCGGGCCCACGGCGAGCCGCCGGAGAGGGAGGGACCACTGGCAGCGTGTCAGTGCACGCCGCTACCGTCGACACCATGGCCAGCAACAGCGACCCGTGGCGCCCCCGCCGGCTCCACCCATCCATTGAGGACGTCATGCCGCCCGCGGCCGTGAAGGCGACCGTCCTCAATGGTGTGACGCCATCCTGGCCAGGCCACGAGTACGGGCCCACCCCAGTTCCAGCACCGGCCCCGAGCACTCCAGGACTTCCAGAAGGAGTCCGCCGGACACGAGCCGAGCTGGAAGCCCTCCGGGACGACGCCGTGCAGCAGTTCCACGCCGGCGAGCACGCGCGCGTGCAGCTGGACGAGGACGAGGACGAATACGACGTACGGCGGCCCGCCTGGTTCACCCAGGGCGTGTGGGCCGCAGCCGCCTGGTTGTTGGGTGAGCTGCAGAACGCCCCGATCAGCGGAGAGACGCACGCCTACCCCTACACCGTCCGCCAGGTTGGGCGAGAGAAGACACACGCGGTTGACTGCCTAGAAGGCAACGACTGGCCCGACGTCGACCGGGATTACGCCCTGGGAATCCGGGAGGCGGTCCGCTGGGTGCTCTTCGAGTGGAAGAGTCGGCCCGTGCCGCCGGCGGCCGCTTGACCTACGCACACGAAGAGGCCCGGACCATCGGTCCGGGCCTCTGTCGTTGCCGTGCTCAGGCGGGAACTTCCCCCGTCTTCAGCATGTGAATGTGCCGCTTCAGGTCCTCCGGTGGGTCGGTCCTCTTGTTCTCCATCGGGTTTTTGTGCCCCTTGTACGGGTCGGACCGTCCATAGGAGTCCACCCCGTTCGGTTCCAGCTTGCAGTTCGCCAGGATGAACTGGCCTTGGCGCACGGCGTCCGGCAGCCAGCGGCCCAGCCACTCAGCCACCCGCAGCGGTCCCGACTCAGGATCGGTGAAGGCCCAGTTCCAGGCCGCCATCAACCCTGTCAGCGACTCGACCATGTCCGGGTGCAGGTGCCAGCAGGACACCGCGTGCGTGCCGTAGCCGAGCATTTCCGTGAACGAGCGCGGATACCTCACCCGGAAGGTGCCCATCGTCCAGTCCAGCAGGAGTTCCCAAGCTTGGGCCTGCTGTGCCTGGGTGAAGGCGCCCCAGTTCCAGACCGCGAGCTTCGCGGACTCCGGCTTCTCCGCCAGTTTCTTGACGGTCAGGGACAGCTCTGCCACGGCGTCCGCGAGGTTCTGCCCCTCCAGGGCTTCCAGTCGCTCGTTCACGCCGTCCAGACGCTTGCCCAGGTTCCGAGTCCGCTCCCACATCGCCAGCACGTCGCGCGGCGGTTCGGCGGCCTCACGGCTCCGCTCGCTCATCCGGTGTACCTCCACCGGTCGGCACCCGTGGCCGGGTTGCCAGGTCCGGGCTGGCCGGGGATGCCAGGCGCCGCAGCCGGCGGGGCGTCCACCGCACCGGGCTGGCCCGGGACGACCGGAGCCGTGGCAGGCATCTGCGGAGGCAGCACCGGTCCGTTGACCTGCACGCCCTTCTTCTTCAGCTTGGCGTCCAGCTTCGCCTGCACCTTCTCCTGCTTGACCAGGGCTCGCACGTCACGGCGTTCCCACACCGGGGTGAATCGGTAGCGGATGGGCGGAAGGTGCCGGTAGAAGATGAGACCGGTGCCTTCCTTCATCTGCCGGATTGCGTCCTGGGGCATTACCCGGACTCGCCGAACGGTGACGCTCTGGGATTTCCTGTCCTCGTCCGAGGTGGACGCCGACGCCACCTCTTGGTCCTTTTCGCCGGACAGCAGCGACAGCTCTTCCAGGTCATCGGGGAGGGAGAGCCCACCGAGGACGACCCGCACGGAGTTGTTCATGATGGTCTGGGCACCGTTGCGCCCCCACCGCTCACGCAGCTGGGAGGGGGACTGCACGCTGATCAGGAGCTGGATATTGCGGCCGCCCGCATCCGCTGACCACAGGTGAAGAGGCAGAGGGCAGATGACGGCCGCCTCGTCCAGGACCATCCGCAGGTACGGGTCCAGGCGGCCGCCCGGCGAGTTGTCCGCCCGGACGTAGGCCGCATCGTAGATCTCGCCCACCAGGGCGGAGAACAGCGGAGCTACGGAGCCGTATCGCACGTCCCGTCCCATCACGTACAGGGTGCCGCGGCTGTTGAGGAAGTCGTTCACGTTGAACCGCTGCTCGCCGGGCCGGGGGCTGACGATCTCGGTAACCTCCGGGTGGGACATGAACTGGAAGCTACGGACCAGCGTCAGATACACGCTGTCCCTCGTCCTCTCGGGGGCTTCCAGCATCTGTGCCAGCAGCTGAGCCCAGCCCGCCGGCACACGGTCGTAGTGCGCCTGCAGGATCTCCAGCGGCTCCCGCTCTGTGGGCGAGGTGACCCAGCGCCGGACCATCATCAGGTCGCCGCCCTTGAGCGCGGCCGCCAGCAGGTACGAGGACAGCACCGTGAAGGAGTGCCCCTCCCAGAAGGACGCGTTTTCCATGTCCTCCCCGGAGGCCGAGGCCGCCAGGATGTAGCCCGCCCGCCGGATGGCCGTAGAGGCGTCCTCGCAGCCCTCCACCAGGTTCCAGCGCAGCGTGTTGGGCACACCGGACAGGCCCGCGTTGAAGACCCAGACGGGCCGGTTGTGCTCGCGCCGCAGCTGGTGGGTGTTCTCGTAGAGGTCACCGCGGGTCGAGGTGACCACCACGGACCCGGCGGCATCGATGATCCCGTTACCGAGCTGTGCACTCTTGCCCATGCGGGGCGGTGCGTACATCAGCACGACGTCCTCACATGCGAGGTACAGACCCCTCTTGTAGATGAGATCGATCCCCAGGTGCAGGCCGAGGTCATGAGGGCTGATCGAACGGCGCTTGATCTCGCCCAAGGACGGGCGGAGCACGTCAGCCCGCTTGCGCAGGCCCGACTCAGACAGCCACTTCCGCAGTTCCTTTGGGGTGGCGAACCCGGCGCGGTCGGAGGCGTTCAGGGGTCCGGCTTTGGCCATGTCGAGCTTGCTCCGCAGGGCCACGAGGCCCAGGCCGGAGGCAACCACCGCCGTACCGAGGAAGCCGGGGAAGCCACCGAGAGGCCAGTTCGAAAGCACCGTGTTCACGAGCTCCGGCAGTGAGGGCCCGCCACCGTCAGCCCCGCCGGAGGCTGCCGCCCAGGCGGGCAGTCCCGCCGCCAGGGATGCGGTACCCATGCCCCGCCGGGGCTTGCTGACGATGAGGCCGGACGGCTTGCGGGGGTCGAGGCCGGACAGGTCTGTGGTTGGGGGTGTGGGATTCTCTTCCTTGCGTGACACGAGATCACTCCTCTTGTCGCGAAGTCCCCGGGTCCGGCGGTTCCAGCGCCTCCCGGGGGCGCTTATATGTCCGGTGACCTCTCGATCACCGTACGTTCCAGGACTGACAATCAGTCCCTCAATTCCTCAGCCGTGCTTTTCGATGATGGGCTTGAGGTACTTCCGGGCAGTCCCGGGCGTGAATCCAGTGCCCTTGTGCAGGAGTTCACCGAGCTTGACGCCCGACAGGGCCCGCTCTTCCGGCGATAGGCGAACGTAGCGCCATTCCAGCAGTTCAACGCCCGTCAGGTCCGGTTCAAGCTCCGCCACGGGGTCGGTGGCCTCGTCGACGACTTCCGACTCAGGCGCCGGAAGGGCGTCGGAGGAGTCGCCAATTGGCGACTGCACCACCTCGCCCGCCTCGTACGGGTTCACCTCCGGCTCGGAGGCGAACGGCTCAGCCCTCGAGGGCTCCTGCTGTGGCAGCCAGTCAGGGCCGTCGATACGGGCCTGCACCATCGCGGGCCGTCCATCACTGCGGGCCGCGAGCGGTCCGCCAGCGGTCGCCAGCTGGCCGCCGTGCCGGAACCCGCCCTCGTAATAGGTCTCCGGCTCCGGGACCGCCTCGGGGTGCCCGTGGTACTCCGTCAGGTCGACGTCGACCGGATCGGCGGCCGCCTGCTGCGGCAGGGCGGGGCGGTCTTGGCGGACGTCGAGCCGTTCCAGTTCGCCGGGTACCGGGATACCCGCAGCCTCCAGGCCCGCCGGCGCCGTCTCGGAGATAGGCACCCCGTACTTCGCCAGCCGGAGCGGCATCAACGACGCCACCGGAGCCTTTCGGCGCCAGGCACGGCCGAACCGCTGGTGTAGCCGGGCCTGATACACCAGGCGATCCTGTTCCAGCTTGATCACCTGCTCATAGGAACGCAGCTCCCACAGCTTCATACGGCGCCAGAGCCTGAAGGTGGGGACAGGAGAGAGCAGCCAGCGCGTGAGGCGGACGCCCTCCATGTGCTTGTCCGCTGTGATGTCGGCAATCCGGCCGACCGCGTGCCGTGCCGCCTCCACCGCGACGACGAACAGAACGGGGATCACCGCGTGCATCCCCACCCCGAGCGGATCGGGCCAGGCCGCCGCGCCGTTGAAGGCGATGGTGGCAACCGTCAGCAACCACGCCGTCTGACGCAGCAGCGGAAACGGAATCCTGATCCAAGTCAGCAGCAGATCGAGCGCGAGAAGCACGACAATGCCCGCGTCCACGCCGATCGGGAACGCGTACGAGAAGTCCCCGAACCCCTTGTGCTGCGCGAGCTCCTGCACCGCCGCGTACGACCCTGCGAAACCGATACCTGCGATGATCACAGCGCCCGTGGCTACGAGACCGATCAGCACCTTGTGAACTCGGGTCAGGGGCGGTGTCTTCCTGTCCGTCGTGGCAGTCATTCGTCCCTCCCTTCTTCCGGTTCTGCCGCCGCCTCCAGGCGTTGGATGTACGCCAGGGCATTGGCGCGCAGTTCTTCCTCCGTGTCACCCACGAGGAGTTCGGCGTGCGCGAGCAGTAGGTCGATGCCCACGCGGATCAGCGTGTTCTCAGTGATTCGTTCGGTCTTGCGGCTCCGTGCGTCCATCAAGTCCCGGGCGAGGGCGGTGAGGCCGCTGTACTGGTCATCCCGCATCGGCACCCACTTCGGCCGTCCTTCACTCTTGGACTGAGCCGAAGTCCGCTTAGCCGGCGAGTTGTCCGCCATCGGTCCCCCTTGGGGTCTTGGGATTGGTGACCCCAAGAGGTTATGGGTCCGGACCTGTGGATACGGCCCTGCCGGGGCACGTTCGCGGACTGTGGGGACGCTCCCCATCGCCACCTCCCTGTCATCGAGTACAGGAAGAACCTAACCCACTAACCCTTGAACTTCAAGGGTTAGTGGGTTAGGTTGGTTCTGCAAGCGAGAGAGGGCCAAGGCTTGCAGGCCCTGACCCTCCCTCCGGGCGGAAGTTGCAGCTCCCGCCCGAGACCCCGGACAGGCGACCTACCGCCTTCCGGGTTGGGACACCCCTGACTGGAGGGATCTCCGTGCGTAAGTCTCGCAGCCGCACCAGCGGCTTCTCCATCCCGGCCCCCGCGACGCGCCCGCAGCTGGTGCTGATCGGCAAGAAGGGGCCCGCGTTCACCAACTCCTGCCCGGAGTGCGACGGCTTCCAGACCGTCGTTACCCGGCGCAGCGGACAGCCTGTGACCGTCCGCTGTGCCTGCCAGTTGGCGGTGAGCGCATGACGCAGGAAGAGCAGGCAAAGGCGGCCGCCGAAGCTGCCGCCGCAGCCCAGCGTGCCGAGCAACAGCGCCAGCAGGCAGAGGCCGAGTTGCAGCGTCACGGCCAGGCCATGCGCGGAATCGGGGGCGGTCGATGAGCGACACCCGTCCACAGCTTCCGACCCGTCCTCAGCCGCACGAACGCGACGGACGGCAGCCGCAGCAGCAGCCCGCGCGGCCGCACCCCGGCCGATAGGCCCCGGCGGGGCTGTCGCCAATTGGCGACAGCCCCGCCTCCCCTTGCTCGCCTTGATGGAGAGGCACACCCATGTCGCACTGCACCAACCCCGTTGAGTTGGAGCGGATCTCCGACGCCGATCTGCGCGCTGAGGCCCGCGCCGAATGGCTGGCCGGGGAGTACCGCGCCAGCGACCACCCCACCGCCCACGTTCACTACGACCTCCCCGGCCAGGCGTTCACCGTCGTTGCCCGGCAGGGGGGTGCATCTGCATGACCAACACCCGTGAACGCCTGATCGCGGCCGCAGCCCTCGTCCTCGCCGTGCTGGTCATGGTGACCTCCGTGGAGATCGGGCGAAACGCGATCGAGTCCCTTCTCACCGGCGCCACCACGTACGGCACCGCGGTGCTGGCCGCCGCCCTCGTGTTCGCGCTTGCCGGGGCACCCGTGGGCATCCGGCCAGTCCTGAAGGCAACGCGCACCGTGGTCACCGTCGCTGTAGTGGTCGCCCTCGTCCTGTACGGCACCGGAAAGTCCCTGTGGGCGGTGATCGCCTGATGGCCCGACACAAGGACCCCCGCCAGCTGAACGGCGGATACCAGCTGGCCATGTTCGACACCGAGCCTGAGCCCGCCACCCCGGCGGGCCCGGCCCCCGCCGGCGGGCAGTGGGCCAAGGCCAACGGCCTGCACCTGCAGACCGGTTCGGCGGGGTCGGCGGTGCTCAGCCCGTGCGGGACCTACCGGTACCGACTGGACAGGGTCTGGGACGAGCAGGCCCCGCCCCTGGTGTGGGTGATGCTCAACCCGTCCACGGCGGACGGGGACGAGGACGACGCCACCCTTCGCAGGGTTACCAGCTTCTCGAAGAACGCCGGGCACGGGGGGCTGACCGTGGTGAACCTGTTCGCCCTCCGGTCGAGGGACCCCAGGGAACTCCGCAGGCACGCCGACCCGTTCGGGCCGTGCAACGGGGGCGCGTTACTGGACGCCACAGCGTCCTCTACTCGGATCGTTGTTGCTTGGGGCGACGTGGGCCGCGCAGAGGCCGAGCAAGCTCGCTTCGTCACGGACCTGTTGATCTGCCGCGGGCGCTCACTGGAGTGCTTGGGGCTCACACGCAAAGGCCGCCCCCGACACCCGCTGTACGTCCGGGACGAAACCCAGTTGACCGCGTACGCCCCTCAGTCGCCAATTGGCGACCGGCGCCCGGCGGCCGCCACCACCGACCAGGGGGTGAAGGCGTGAGCAAGAAGGACGAGTTCAACCCCTGGAAGTTCGACCGCGAGCAGGCCCGTAAGGGGCAGGCCCGCCTGACGATCGAGCGGCACGGCCACGAGGTGACGTTGGACCACCAGGGCGTGTCCATCGATGGAAAACGCATCGTCCGGGACGACCCGTCCAAGGGTGACCACGGCTTCCAGATCACTGCGCAGGGGACCGTCATGTACCGCGACCAGGAGGTCGCCGAGATCGAGCCCTCACCGCAGGGCACCGCCAACCCGGGCGAAGTGACCGTGTGGGGCAAGGACGGGCCCACGCTTCCCGAGCGCCGCGAGCGCGAGCTGGCCGAGCGGGAGCGCGAAGAGAGCGAGCGCAAGGAGCGAGACAGCCGATACCGCGGCAGTGAGCGGCAGCAGCAGCAGGAACTCACCCGAGATGGACAGGAGAAGACGCTGTGACCGACCACCAGCCCAGCCCCGTGCCGTTCGATCCGGCGCTCTACCTGATCGAGCAGGCCCACCGCCAGCAGCAGATCCCGGAGACGTTCCGCCCCGCGCCGCCTTTGCCCCCAGTCCGGTCCGCCGGCGGATGGCTGTGGGACCACTTCGGACGTATCGCGCCGGGGCTCGCGACTACGACCATGTCCGCACTCGCATGGGGCTGGAACGGGCGGATCCCCGACGGCTCCAGCCGCCCGCTGTGGATCACCGGCACGATGGCCGTGCTCGCGGGCTGCGCCGGGTGCGTTGCCGCTGCCAAGCCGCACGGCGACAACGAGACCGTGCGCATGAGCTTTTCAGCGTCCGCCGTCCTGGCCGTATCCGGGGTGACCGCGTGGACTCCGGACTGGCAGCTGGCCGCCCTGCTGTGGGCGGGGGCCACCGCCGCGGTATACGCGGTGTGTGCGCCGATGTGGCGCAAGGACCGCAGCGAGATCCGTGCCCAGGCCCACGAGCTGGCCATGGAGGAGACCAAGGGCGTCAACACAGCCCGGGTGAAGGCGATTGAGGTCTCTGGTGCCGTCGCTACGGCTCAGTGGGAGTACCGCCAGGAACAGGCGAAGGTCGCGGCGATCGTGGCCGCCGCCACCGCCCGGCAGCAGCGCATCATCCAGCCCGGCGAGGAGCTGGACGTGCAGGCTCTCCTCCGGGCCGCGCACGTGGGCGAGCTGAACTGACTTCCGGCGAACAATGAAGGGCCCCCACCGCAGGGCGGGGGCCCTTCTGCTGTGCTCGTCTATGCACCCGGCAACGCTTCGGCCCGCTTCTGCAGCCGCACCGCCGCCGTCCGGATCCGGGAAAGGTCCACGGATGCCTCGTCCCGATGGAACGGGGCGACGTCGAGGGCCAGCGCCTCGTCCAGCTGCCGCAGGGCCTTCTCCGCCAGATTGGCCGCCGCGCGAATCCCGACGCCCGCCTTCTCCGCCTCGTCCTCGTCTACCAGCTCCGCATCCACGACCTCGTCCTCGTCGCCAGTTGGCGACTGGCCAGCAGACGAGGCGCCCAGGCCCTGGCGGTCCCGGCGGGCGGCGTACACCGTGGCGGTGACCTTCTTCCCGCCCGCCTCCCGCTGGACGCTCTCCACGAAGTTGCGGGCCGCCTCGTCTCCGTTGTGCTTGACGATCGGCGCCAGCTCTCGCGCGTGCGACTCCACCAGCGTGTCAACCACGGCCGGGCCGAGCGGGGCGAGTGCCCGGGTCACCACCGCCAGGTCGATGAGCCGGTATCCGTACGACCGGTCCCACTCCCACCGGGCCTTGACGTAGTGCCCGAAGTCCTCATGACCCTTCAGTCGCCACAGCTCACCCTCGTTGATCTCGTTGAGGAGCTGGCCCACCTCCACCCTGTGGCGAGCCTGCAGCCGCCGAAGGTTCGTGTGGTACTCGCTCAGGGACGCCTCAATCAGCGCCTCCAGCGCCTCCAGACGCTCGACGGGGGTCAGCTCCACCGGGGCGCCCGCAGCCGCCTGCGCGGGCAGCTGGGCCCCTCCACCGCGGGTTGCCAGCCCGCCCCGCAGGGCAGTGCCGAATCCGCCCTTTTTCTGCTTGCTCATCGCGCCACCACGTCCAGCACTTCACGGGCCAGCAGGTCAATGTCCGACCCGCCCCTGACCTTAATGTCCCTGCCGAAGGTGTGTGCGGGTCCATCGAGCGCCGTAGAGAACTTGTACCGGTTACGGAGCACGAGGTAGCCCGCCGAGCTCAGCTCTTCCTCGACGTCGTTTGCCGCCGAACTCTGGCCGACCATGGTCAGCACAATGGCGAGCTCCGGCGCCGGCGCACCGGTGTCCTTCAGTTGCTGGACGTAGCCCAGTACCGATGCCGCGCGCTCCAACTCGTTTCCGGTCGGCTGCATGCACAGCATCAGCCAGTCGACTGCGCTTACCACCGGGAGGTGAGGGCCGTCCTTCTTACGCTCCCAGGCTCCGGTGTCCAGCGCGCACAGACCCTTCTCCGGGCACAGTCGTTGCGCCTCGTTGCGGATCTGGCCAGGCACCGGCGCCGGGTAGACGGGCACGCCGAAGTCCGTCTGAGCCGCGTGCACATAGAGCGTGCCGTGCTCATCATCGCCCGGGACGTCTGTGTCGATTCCGACGCATGGCACGCCGAGTTTTTTCCAGTGGGGGAGAAAGTGGCTGAGCAGTGTCGACTTGCCCGCGCCACCCTTTCCGACGAAGGCGACCCGGCGGCCCTGGGCGGGCAGCACCGGCACGGGGCGAGGTGTTGTCATGGCACGGGACGGTACAACCCCGGCCCCTGATCGTGAGGCACCGCGTGCAGCTTGTACGACAGGCGGACCCGATCAGCCTCCAGACCGTCGCCAATTGGCGTCGACTCCACCTCCGCATGTGGCACACGCGGCATGGCTGCTTCCCGGTTCGGTGGACTCGTCCTGCTGCTCAAAGAGCGCCACGAACCTGGGAGGGGTGCAAGGCCAGGCCGCTACGCGGTCGCCGCTAGCGGCGAGCCTTGCACCCCTCCCAGAACCGCGGCGGGCGGAGCCCATCAGGACGTGCCCGCCGAACAGGAGAACCCGATGTCACAGAACTTCTTCCCCGCGGCCCTGGCCGAGCAGTACCGCATTGAGAGCGTCGCGTGCAGCCTTCGTAACGGCGAGTCGACGGTCATCAACGGCACCCTGGTCACGGCCGTATCCCTGGAGGAGGCGGAGCGGGCCTGCCGGGACGAGCCCGTGGTGCAGCGGCCGGAGCCGCAGATCGAGGACCCCGCGATCGAGGTCAGCGGGTACGAAGTCGAGAGGTAGCCCGACTGCACCCGGAGGGGCGGACTGCCACCAGGCGGTCCGCCCCTTCACCGTCCAGCGACGACTGGCGAACCTCTCCCAGACCGTAAACCCCTGAAACCACGGGGATTTTGGGCCGCCCGGCAGGCTGGAAGTCGACAAGTCACCCACCCCGTGGGGCGGGAGAAACACCAGTTAATTGGCGTGTCCTTGTGCCAACGCCTCTAGATCACGGCTAAGATCCACACCATGGCAGGAGTACGCGGACTACAGCACAAGCCTCGGACGGTCTATCCACCGGACAAGGCTGTGCGGGCCGTCGTGCTTCTGTACCCCGAGGACGTCGAGCGGAAGCTCTACGAAGAGCTGGTCAACGACCTTGGCGTGTCCGGTGCGGAAGTCCTCCGCGAAGCTCTTCGCGAGCTGCACAAGCGAGAGACGAAGCGCAAGGAGCGGCAGGCCCGCCAGAAGGAGCGCCAACCCAAGGAAGTCGACCCCCAGATGATCGAGGAGCTAGACCAGGCCGGATGACAACAAGGCCGGACATGCAAAAGGCCCTGACCCGAACTTTCAGATCAGGGCACCGCATCGCTTCGGCGGGACGAACTCAGTCACAAGCTGCCAGGCACGTCGCTGAGTAGTCCCTATTTGTGCAGGTGAAGCCCTTTTGTAGGTGCCGGACAGAGTCCGGTACCGGGCTTCGTTGTGCCCTCACCGCACCGCAGGAAGGCTTTCCCATCCTAGCAACAAGCCGCGGTGCTGGCCCAGTGCGCCCCGAATCCGGTGTGTCCACCGGACGAACGTCACACCAGGTCCAGACACCGCGTACCCGATTCCTCCGGCCCCAGGCCGTCGAGGACTTCCCGGCCCGGGGGCCGCCGTTCTGCCGTGCCTACGTCGCAGTAGGACGCGGCCCGCCGTGGTGGCGCGGGGCGTGACAGCACCCATGGGAGACCGGCCCCAGGAAACCGGCCCGAGGCCCAGCGCGTGGCGAGCGCAGGGAGTCCGGACTTAGCCCGCGGTAGAGAACGGTCCGCGATACCAAGACCGACCCCGGCCACAGCCACCGGGAGTGATAGGCAGAGGCGCCAGGCGTGACACCCGCTGATCGGGCACGTAGGGCTCTGTAGACGCTAAATGGTGAATCGAGCAGCAGGCAGACCGGCCTTGCCATGGCGAGTGATCCCATGGCGAACAAGGCAGACCCGAGCCGGCGGGAGGGCAGACCTCCCGGAGCACCGCGACCTCCCAGCCCTGACTGCGTATACCGGTCCTGTGGCAAGCGTGCGAATACCCGTAGCCGACCGATTGCGATGCCTCGATAGGGCGTACCGGAGTACGCACGTCAGCAGCAGTCGGCCCCTCCTAGTGAGACGTCAGAAACCCCTTGGGGGAAGTCTGTTCGTCTCACTAGGGGGGGTCCAAAAGTCTCCACCCGCTCCTGGGCACCCGGAGGGTGCGCGGGTGGAGCAAAGGAGAACAGCCGGGCGCTTCGCGCCCGTCCGTTGCGCGGGTCGAAGACCCGCAGAGGAAACGCCGCCCGAAGGGCGTCCTTACCTGTTGGAGGCCGTGCCGCTTGCGGTGCGGCCGACTGGTTCTGCCAGGCGCTCGCGCCTGTCCTTTGCGTGCTCGAACAGAGGTGTCCACGGTGGTCAGTTGCGCTACTTCCTGACCACCCAGCGGCCGCGGTTCACCCGGGAAGCAACCCAGTTGACTGTGAGTTCAGGCTGAGCCCTGGGCAGTAACGTGAGCGAGGCTGTCCGGCGAGGAGGGGGCGCGTTCGTGAGTCTGAAGACAAAGTTCTACCTGTTGCTCGCGGTCATCGCTATCGGAGTCTGGATCGGGATGAACAACCCCCAGCCCGTTCCCTGACCGCCGGTTCATGAGTCTCGACGGTTGTCCTGGCTCGGGACGTCCGCTCGCGCCGGCGTCACCCCACCCGATGAAGTCGGGCGGGTCGAGTGTGCAGCAATGCCGCTGCTCGCCGCGTGCGGCACAGATGGTGACGCGTGGGTGCTGGTCGGGGTCCGGGATGCCGAGTCACGGGAGGCATGGGTGTTGATTCCCTGAGAGATGCCCGACACAGGCCTAGTGACGACCGCAGCCGCCTGTCGGGAAGCCGGATCGTAGCTGTCTCGCCGTGCGGCCACAATTTCGTCACCCATTCCCGGCACCATCCGGAACAGCATCGCGCTCGCGAAAATGGCGATCACGATGATGGCCAGGCCGCTGATGATGGCAGCCGTCGAATCGGCAGGCTTTCCGCCTTCCGCCATGGCGGACGCGAGCCGCAGCACGATCACGATGATGGGCTTGACCAGGATGATGGCCGCCATGATCCCGGCCCACTTACGGACCCTCGTCCACAGCGCGCGGTCCACCAGGCCGCTGTAGACGACCAGGCCCAGCACCGCGCCCACGTACAGCAGGGCCGAGCGCACCACCATCTCCAACCAGACCACGCCGGCGGCGAAGATGGACACGAGAGCCAGCACGATGCGGGCGAACGGACCACCGTCGTTCGCGGTGTCCGTGGAGCGCAGCGCCTCCGAGAAGGAGGCGAAGAATGCTGTCGACCCTTCCCCGGCCAATGCCTGCGTGACACCGTCCACGGCGGAGACCACGGTGAACAGGACCAGGGGGGTAAAGGCGGAGGCGATCACGGTCACCCACAGGAGCCCGACCGCCTCCGTCAGAGCCGTCATCAGCGGCACGCCCCGAACAGCCCGCTTGGTGACAGCCCACAGCCACAGCAGGAGGACGAGAAACGTCGAGGCGGCGAAGACCAGCGCGTACGTCTGCAAGAACTTGGTGTTGGTGAAGTCCACGTCAGAGGTCGCAGCCACCGCGTTACTCAGCTGGTCCACTGTCCACGCTGCCGTCTTGGCTATGGCGGCCGCGACCGACTCCATCGGATCCAGCGTGTCAGTCAGGGACGAACCGCCGCCGCTCTCGCAGTACTCCCGAGCAGGCTTGGCGACCAGGTCACAGTCCCGATCGCTGCCTTTGGCCGCATGATCCTCGTCGCACCACTGCCGGGCCGGACCGTGAACCAATCCACACGGGTTGGCCTTCGTTGCAGTCGGAGAGGGCGTAGGGATGGGAGCTGCCTGTGCCTCCGGAGCCGATACCAACAAAGCCACCAGAAGCCCAACAAAGGCAGATATCACCACACGAGCCACAATGCCTGCGCGCAACACACCAACCCCCCGAAAGTGCCGCATCTTTGCGCTAGTGAAGAGTAGTTTACGGCGGGTCAGTTGTTGTTGCAGGGGGTTAGCGGGGACATAGTTCACGGAAACGAAGCACCGTGTCACCGCAAGGCCGGCAGCCGTGCCCGATGATGAGCCCCGCACCGGTGGACCTCGGACTGACCCAGCCCCGCGGGCATCGTCATGCCGCTCCACAGGAAGCACCGCCCTACAGCCCCGACATATGTAGTGCGTCACAGTTATGCCAATATCTGTGACAGAGCAGGTCAGCGCGTTGGAGGCGATCAGATGCGGCTCGCGGGGTACATCCGGGTGTCGACCGGCAGTCAGTTGGACGGGTTCGGGCTGGAGGACCAGGAGCGCATCGTGCGGCGCTGGACGCGCGAGCACGGGCACAAGCTCGCGAAGCTGTTCATCGAGAAAGCTCAGTCCGGCACGATCGCCGGGGACGAGCGGCCGGAGCTGGCCACCGCCCTGCTGTGGGTCGAGGAGAAGAAGGCGCACGGGATCATCGCCCCGAACTTGGACAGGCTCGCGCGCGAGCTGGTGGTGCAGGAGGCGGCCCTGGCCCAGTGCTGGAAGCACGGCGGCCGCGCGTTCATGGCCGACCAGGGCGAGATCCTGCCCGACGACCCCGAGGACCCGATGCGCACCGCCATGCGCCAGATGATGGGCGTCTTTGCTCAGCTGGACCGCGGTATGACCGTGGCCAAGCTTCGCCGTGGCCGCCGCATCAAGGGGGAGAAGGGCCAGTACGCGTACGGGGCCCCGCCGTACGGATGGCAGGCCCACAAGAAGGAGCTGACCGAGGAGGAGGCGGAGCAGGCCGGCCGCGCCCGCGCCCGCCAGCTCCGGGACGAGGACGGACTGTCGTTCCGCGAGATCGCCGCCGTACTCGAGTCCGAGGACATCCGGCCCAAGCGCGGGGACCGCTGGCACCCCGAGACCGTACGCCGGTTGCTCGCCAACACGAGCGACCGCCCGCCGACCCTGCAGCGGGGCACAGCGCACCGTGGCTGACCCAGGGTCAGCCACACGACAGCGTGTTCCCAGGCCACAGCCAAATCGGTGTACGAACTGTCACCGGGCCTCGTACGAAGACGATTTTAGGTCCGATAAAGAGCAGTGACCGTATCGCCGGGCCTCCGAGAACGAATCACTGCAGACCCGTTTCGACGCGCGCCAGCGAGCGAAAATCCGTGGCGAGCACCAATAGATGCACCTCCTAGGTGCAGGGCGAGGCAGAGCGATCCCCGGGGCGCAGGTGACGCCACGTCACCGGTGGACAGACACCCGCTGCGTCCCGCCGGCGCTTCCGGATAACGGGCGTGGCCTGCCCAACGGTCCAGGCAAACGCCCGTTGGGGCGTTGGGTCACCCAACAACGGGCGTTTGCCTCCCGTTGTGTGCTGTTCGTTCCAGCTCTCTGACCAGCGTCGTCGACAGCCGTCTACTTTCGACGACCCGTCGTCGACAGCCGTGCACCCGTCGTCGCGGGAACACAGTCAACCTTCGGTCAACCTGGGCGCGCGACTCACCTTGACCGCTCATTCCGGCTGCCTGACCAGCGTCGTCGACAGCCGTCTACTTTCGACGACCCGTCGTCGACAGCCGTGCACCCGTCGTCGGGAGAACACAGTCAACCCTCGGGTTGACCGTGGGTTGACTGACCCAACACCCAACAACACGGGCGTTGACCCGCGTCGTCACCGTTGTCTGGCCGTTGTCAGCGCGTCGCGACGGGAGCGTTGAAACGCTCCCGTCGCGACGTTCCGGTAACGACGTGTCGACGTCCACGCCCGTTATCCCCTCCCGCCAGGAGGCAGGCAACAGCACGGAGGTTGGGAGCCTGCAATCACGTTTGATGAACGCGAATTGGGGATGACGAATGTAAGCGCCGATCCCAAAGCTGGCCGTTTTGCGGGTAACCAAACTAGCAAGCATGCAAAATGGTGACTGAGGCATTTCAACCACCGCAGGCGCTCACGCCAATATCAAGGCAATATCAAACCTGATATCAGTTCGTGGTAGTCTGGCTGTACGAGATGGAAGATTGATCTCGTAGACAGTCCGAACATGCCTACGCCCCACGGTCGCCGACTCGACGAACAACGTGGGGCGCAGCCTCGATGTAGGACTTGATGGGCCCACCCTTCGCGAGAGGGTCGGGCCCATCAGCTTCTCCAGCCGCAGGTCAGATCTTCAAGCCGTAGTAGACGGCCTGCAAGACGGCACCTACAAGCCGGACCACGTCTGTGACGCGGCGGATCAGCTTCGCCCACACCGGATCATCCTTGCCCCCGTTTGCAGGGCTCGTTCCGGTGATCACATCTAACCTCCTCTCGATGGGTAGTCCACGTGGGCACCACCCAGACATCCGAGGAGGAATGGAGAAGAGAATAGCATCACGGTGAGGCGCCCCGAGACCTCTCGGGGTGCCCGAGGACTTTTCCCAGCCTTGCGGGATCGCGGGACAAAAGAACCGCAGGAATGACCCCGTGACGGGGTCTAAGTTCTAAGCGATATACGTAACAGGACTTCGGCTGACAGAAACAGGACTTTCTCAAAGGAACATGCAGGCCAGGGCCGTGTGAGCAGTGGGCCGGGGGCGACCGTACCCCTAGCACTCTGGCGTCGACGATGCTCTGAGTTCGAGCAGAGCCAGGAGACGGGCGGCCTCTCACCGGGGCTGGTCGTAGCCTCGCCTCAACTCGACTCCAGGAGCGGCCCGAGTGCGACAGCCGCCCCGCACTCCTTGCAGGCGACCGCCCCAGCTGTCGACCGCAGCACCTCCAGCGCGTCGAACACGTTGAGTTCGTCACCGCCTGAGGGAGCGTCCTCGCAGTCCCAGACATGCACGACGACCACACCCGGGCGGCCGCCCTGAGGCCGAACCCGCTGGACCTTCCACCCCCACCGGTCGGAAGCCGGGGCCGGGTCCTTCCCCTTGCTCGGCAGGGGGTATGTCGGGACCCCCTCGTAGGACACACCGTCGAGCGGCTGCGCCTGCTCGGCAGTCAGCCAGACTCTGTACTCCCGCGGCTCCACCCGCTCCATCGCAGGATCCGTGGCCCACATGGGCAGTCCCACGAGGTACATCCAGCCGGCCAGCTGCCAGCAGCGCCGTTCGTGCAGCTGGCCCACCAGTTCCTGGCCGTCCGGGAGCTGCACCCGGATCGGCGGCAGGGAGGCGGAGTCGGAGGAGGACATGCCGCCACCGTAGGGGACGCGGCAAACCGGTCAGGAGGGAGTCGGCAGGAGCGTGAACGCGGACCCGTTCCGATCCCGCACAGTCGTGAAGTGCCGGAGATCGATTGTGGCGACCTCTCGTGTGCCGATGCGCTCAGCGATCGCGATAACGGACGCGTCAGTGCCCCCCAGCGGCAGGGTTGCGTACTGGCGGACGAGTGCGGCCATGCGTGTGAGATCTTCGGGGACCAGGTTCGTGACGATGCCATACGCGCCCGCCGCGAGGTCTTCCAGGAACAGCGCTTCGGATTCGGTACCGCCGTACTTCTGGATCATGAAGCAGGCTTCCGCCACCACAGTGCAGGGCACGATCAGCAGTCGGCGAGTAACGAGGGAGTCGAACCAAGCCCGGCATTTTGCATGGTTATCGTCACTGGGACTGACGAGTGCCACCAGCGGGCCGGTATCTACGACGATCACTTGCCGGATTCTGTCACTGGCCGAAGCCATCCGCGAGGTAGTCGTCAAGGTTGGACGAGAGGTCAGCCGGCGCCCGCGTCAGGGACCCGACCGACCGCGGGTAGGGCGGCTCCGGCAACGCAGGTAGAGCACTGGTGAGATAAGCCCTCGTTCCGACCCGCAGCCCCGGCAGGCCAGTCTGGAGACTCAGCAGCGCAGCCCGCGCGGCTGCAACTGCCCGACGAAGTTCGTCGGCGGCAGCCTCCTGCCGACGAAGTGCGTCGGCGGCAGCCTCCCGCCCTTGAGCAGCATCGACGAGCGTCAGAGCGTCAAGCACGTCTGCCGCAAGCTCTATGTCACTCGCCGGAAGTTCTTCGACGAGACGATGCAGGTCATCCCGTGTCGCCATACATCCAGCCTACGCAAGACGGCCGAGATTGCACCGGACTGGGGAGAAGCCCACCCCCGGGCATGCGGGGCGGTGATCTGCTTGCCCATCCCCTCATTCCCAGGCTGATCTAAAGAACCTTCCCAGGTCAGACGGGGTAACAGTCGCATTGGACTGTTACCCCGCTGGGGAGACGGCAACGGTGGGCGGTTTACATGGCCAGCCGCCCGCCGACTGCACCTCTCGCCGTTGTGCTCGCAGGAAGGCCAGCGGGGAGGGGAGGGGGGTCGGGCCGGGCTGCGAGTGCCGTCGACCGGGCCGGAGTTGGGCCGCTCGCCGTACTGCCGCCGTCGCTCACGCGCGCGCGTGAGCAGACCGCACCGCCCGCCGATGGTTGCGGGGGAGCAGCAGCTGCCGCGATGTGGCCGGGCCCGTCGTGGGCGCTCCGCTCAGCGCGCCACCGTGGGGGTTAAACCCATTCTGACCTGCTGAAACAGGCTCCCCGGCATAGACGCATGTGACTTGACGCTGTAATATTGATCCTGTCGGAACGGGCGGACGGTATCCGCCCCCCGGCGACCCGCCAACCCCGAACGAGGGAGCCCCTCATGACTCACCCCGACGCCCCCAAGGTCCGCACCGCCGCCGGTCGGGGCGTTCCACTCACCCTCATTCGCATGACGCCCCGAGAGGCTCGCGACTGGCTGTGGCTGGTCGAAGCCCTCCCGCACGGCCCCGGCCTCATTCACGACTACTTCCACGTCTACGAGGCCGAGACGGGGGAGCTCATCGGCGCAGCTCTCCATCAGGGCGGCCCCGTCCACGTCGAGTTCTACGACAAGGTCTGGGGGCAGGACTACGTCGCCGCAGGCGACGGTCAGACCCTGCGAATCGCCCTGAACCTCCTGATCGACTACCGCGACCACATGCGCCGCCGACTAGCGGCCCCCTCCGTGCAGCGCGTGGCCCGCGCCGCGTAGGAGTACGCCGAAAGGGCCCGAACCCACCCGGGGTTCGGGCCCTTTCGGGTAGGTGACGAGCACGCGAAACCCATTCTGACCTGCAGAGACAGCCTCCCCGGCATAGACATCTGTCATCTGACGCTGTAATATTGATCCTGTCGGAACGGGCGGACGGTATCCGCCCCCGACGACCCGTCAACAACCCGAAGGGAAACGACCGAATGTCTCTGACCTTCACAGACCTGTTCTGTGGCGCAGGTGGCTCGTCCACCGGCCTGGTGGCCGCCGGGCTGGAGCTGAAGCTGGCCGCGAACCACTGGCAGACCGCCATCGACACCCACGCCGCCAACCACCGCGACGCTGAGCACCTGTGCGCAGACATCGACCGGTACGACATGCGGCGCCTGCCCAGCACGGATGTGCTCTGGGCTTCCCCGATCTGCACCGAGCTGAGCCCCGCCGGGGGGCGCAGGCGCAAGGCGAGCAAGAGCGCGGCCGGAGCCGGGCAGCTGGGACTGGCGCTTGAGGAGTTCGGGCACGTGCCGTCCGCCGCATTCGACCGCACCCGGGCGACGTTCTGGGACGTCATCCGGGCGACCGAGGTTCACCGCTACAAGGCCGTCATGGTCGAGAACGTCGCGGAAGCCGCCGAGTGGGAACTGTTCGACGTCTGGCTGACCGGCATGGACGTACTCGGCTACCGCCACCAGTTCGTATCTGTCTCTTCCGCCCACGCGGGGGACGACAGCAACGACCCGGCCCCCCAGTGGCGGGACCGGATCTATGTCGTCTTCACCCACAAGAGCATCCCGCTCCCCGACGTCGAGCCCCGCCCCCTGGCGTGGTGCCCCTCGTGCGGGGAGAACGTCGAGGCGTTCCAGTCCTGGAAGAAGGCCGGAGCCCGCAAGCTGGGCAAGTACGGTCAGCAGTACGTCTACCGCTGCCCCAACGGCGCACGCTGCCACCACACCGTGGTCGAGCCCTACGTCCGTCCGGCGGCATCCATCATCGACTGGACCAACTTGGGCATCCGCATCGGTGACCGGCCGCAGCACAAGCTCCCCCCGCTCGCCGCGAGCACCGTCGAGCGGATCCACTCCGGACTCCGGATGTTGGGAGACCGCCGGATGATCCTGACCGTCACTCACAGCGGACACGACGGACGAGCCTTCCCGGCCGACGCTGCACCGCTCGCCACCCGCACCCGGAAGATAGGCGACGCAGTCCTCGTCCCCGCCGGGGGCACGTGGAACACGGAGCCGACCACGGCGGCCGCGCCGATGCGGACCCGGCTCGCCAACCCGAAGGGGTTCGAGGCCCTGGTGACGCCCCCGCAAGCCGATGAGTCGTTCATCGTCACATTGCGCCGCAACTCCCGCGCCCGGCACGTGGCCGAGCCCGTGGACACGGTCACCGGCCAGGGACGCCACCACTGGCTGGTCATCCCCTACCGCAACGCCACGGCGAAGACCACCGCCGAGCCGTTGCACACTCTCGGCACCAAGGACTCCGCCGCAGTGCTGGACCCCGCGCCGGAGCTGGAGGACTGCCACTACCGGATGATCCAGCCGCGCGAGCAGTTGCTGGCCCAGCGCTTCCCCGCCGACTACATCGTCCACGGCAACAAGGGCGAGCAGACCATGCAGGCCGGAAACGCGGTGAGCTGCAACGTCGCACAATGGCTCGGCTCCCGCGTCGCCGCCGTCCTCTGACCAGTCAGCTAAAGCTGTAAAGCTGAAACTGCCGGGGTGGGGTGTTCACCGCCTCGCCCCGGCCCACCCAAGGAGATCTCATGTCGGAGACCCCGACCTTCCGTCTCGGCACGCCGGATTGGGAGTGCCGTTACCCCGTCCTCGTTGGCGGTGACGTCATCGGAGCCGCATTCCGCTGGCACCGCGACTGGCTCATTCTCTCCAGCGAGGGTGAGCGGAACCTGGGCCGCCCCGAGAAGGGCGAGCACGGCGTCGACATGGCGGCCGCCCGCCTGGCCGACATGTACGCGGTCGGACGCGTCACGGCCATGTCCCTGGCCGATGTGGTCGCCCCCGTACCCGTCCTCGTGGAGCCCGTGCCGCTGCTCCACCCCCGGATGCCGTACAACCGCCGCAACGTCGACACCGCCAAGGCCGTACTGGCGACGCTGAAGGAACACTGCTGGACGCCCTACACCGGCTTCCCCGGCAGCGACAACCCGTGGTGGCAGCGGTGCGACCTGTGCGGTTGGCAGGGCCCGCGCTACTGGTCGCACCAGCGCGGCCGCAACGGGCAGCAGCCCAGCACTCACCGCCACCCAGCATCGACGAACCCTCCGGCGCCCGCCGGATGCCTCGGTGACGAGAAGGTCCGCGCAGCCATCGCCGCGTACCGGGATTAGCCCCACCGCGCGGAAGGCACTCCGGACGGGCTTCGCCCGCCCGGAGTGCCCCCGTTCCAGCTCCGCCGCGCCGTGGGCAAACGAAAGGGACCGATGGCCCGCACCACCCGAGAGTGGAGCGGTCGGTATCCATCGGTCCCGACCCGTCAACACCGCGAGGGTGCGACTGGTGCAGTCTATTGCCCAACCCGCCGACGCGAGCCCGACAGGAGAAACCGATGATCCCGCACGACCGGCCCGTCATGGCGGAGGCCGACATCGCCGCCGAGGCAGGCATGGAGCTGCACACGTGGCGCCGGCGCCACGGCGCCGACTTCCGCTCGCGTGTCCCCGTGACCAACCCGGGCGAACGCCTCCGCCTGTACGACGCGGCCCAGGCTCGCGCCTACGTCGCGGGTCAGCCGATCCCGCCGACGCCCCCCGCCGGCGAGCCCCACCCCGACGACCTGCTCAGCACGGAGGAAGTCGCCGCCGCACTCAGCACCGACACCTCCACCGTCAGGGCGTACGCCAGCACCGGCTATCTGCCGCAGGGAGTGGAGCTGCACGGTCGCCGCTTTTGGCCCCGCCGCGTGGTGCAGGAACGCATCGACGCCGGCGACCAGCGCCACCACCCCGAGCGCACCGGGGCGGGACGTCGATCAGGTGACCCCCGTAACCAGGCGCCCCGCGGCCGCCACAGCAGCACGGAAGCCCGCGTTCAGGAGGTGGCCGCCGCACTCGCCCAAGCAGACAGCGAGGGCCAGGACACCATCACCGCCGCCGACCTGGCCCAGCGGTACGACGTCAGCCACCGCACTGGCGAACGCCTCCTGGCAGCAGCGCGGGAGCATCTGCGCGCGAGTGATCCCGCCGAGGCCTGACCAGCCGAGCCCGCCGGGACGAGGAAGAACTGGCTGCACCGCCCGTCAGTCGCCAATTGGCGACCGGCCCCCGCACACCAGAAACGGGCCCTCATTTGAGGGCCCGTTTCTATAATTTCAGCAGGTCAGAATGGGTAACAGTCGCAGCGGACTGTTACCCGGACCGTCGTGGGAGAGCCCGCCGCCGGACCGGCGCCGCGGCGCCCGCGCCACGATCAACAGCAAGAAGGAGCCTCAGCCAGAAAGGCCCAGCTCTTCCAGGGATGCGCCGTCCGCCCAGCGCCGCAGCTGGTGGCCGTCGAGTAGGTGGACTCCGCCTTGGCGAGAGGCCCAGAGCACGTCCGCGCGGCTGAAGGTGCCGAGGTGGACAACGACCCGAATCAGGCGGTCGACGCCAGGCCGCCCCGCCTCCCGCAACGGGGCGGGCCCTTCTGTCACCTCGTCCTCATCCGCCAGCGCCACCGGGCGGAAGGCCACATCGAGTTCGCGGCCCCGGCGGTCCCGCGCGTACAGGCGAGGCCGCGCCTCCCGTACCGTCAGGTCGACCACCTGCCAGCCGTCCCGCCGCAGCATCCGCGCGGCCGCCACCGCTAGGCCGGAGTCATCGAGCCGGACGAGCTCCGCCGCAGTGTAGATGCCGCCGCGCCGGCGCGCCACCGTCCGACGCCAACGCAGCCCCACCACCGTGGCGGCCGCGAGCACGACGACGCCTAGCGCCAGACCGCCACCGCCCCAAGTCCTGTGTAGCCAGACGAGGAAGGCCACCAGGCCCGTCACGGCGAAGGCGAGGCCGACGAACGCGGGTAGCACGTCGCTCAGATCAGGCCCGTAGCGCCCCTGCGCCCGCAGCTCTGAGACCGCACGCTGCCGCTGCGAGCGACGCGAGCCAGGCACTGAAGGACGCTTCCACCAGTAGGCGGGAGGAGATAGGCGCCGGAGAAGAGATGAACCGAACCGCCGACACAGGACTACCAGCGTCAATTCCCCACCCCCGATCTGTACGTGTACGTAGAGATACCCGCTCGCGTGAACCTCCCGCCAGTCGGGAGTGAAGACCGGCCCGAGCTGGCTCGGACGGGATGCGGTGAACCGCTTGTGCGCCTTGTAGGGGTTCCCCTACGGTGTTGGGGAACCCCTACAGCAATCGCATTGAAAGGAAGGGCACATGACGACCTCTCAGCACCGACCGCTCCCGGACCCCGCCACGGAGCCGATGACCGCGAGCCGCCCGGGTCTAGAGCCCCGCGAGGTCTCCGGCCGGACCGCGCACTGGCCGGACGGAGTGCACACGTACACGCTCGCGTTCCACGGCGGGAAGCAGTGGCAGATTGCGGACGAGGCGGATACCGCCATCCTGGCCATGGACGCCATCCAGTCCGGCGAGCAGCTGGAACGGAAGCTGATTTGGGAGGGACTGCGGGACATCCGGCGCCTCAAGCAGCGGCTGGCCGCCATCGAGGAGGAGCTGATGCTGGCGGCCCGCGAGCCGGAGGCCGACCGCGACAAGATGTCGTTTCGCGAGCTGGGGGAGGCGATCGGCCAGCACCACACCACAGTGAAGGAGCGATACGACCGGCTGGCCATCGAGGGGCGCACCCACACGTACCGCCGCTGGCTCACCGAGAACACCCCGCGCGCCGACCTCTACCCGACTACCTGAAGGGCGACCGACACCGTGATTCGGAACGTCGTAACGTGCGACCGCTCCGGGTGCGTCGCGCTGTTCGTGGAACCCGTGGGCGACCCATACGCGCTGGACGCTGACGAGTTCGAGGACGTCATGAAGCGCGCCAGGTGGACCTACGGCGACGCAGGGCACCGGTGCCCCGGGTGCACGCAGGGCACCGGTCCGGTGTTGGAACTGGGGGAGTGCCCGCGCTGCACCGGGACGACTGTCGACGTCCCGGCGGGGGCGCGGTGCCACTACTGCGGGCACGTCGAACCCCATCCGAAGGAGGAGTGGTGATCCTGGGAGTCATCCGCCGGCGCCGCGAGCGCCGAGCCGCCGAACAGCAAGCCCGACACCGCCAAGGGCAGTTGCAGCAGGCCACAGACATGGCCATCACCGCGGCGGTGCGGGCGCTCCGCTCCGAACCCGTGACAGACCTTCACGTGACCTGGCCGTTACGGGTCACGGTGGGCGACGTCCTTACGGCCGCACGGGAGCACTTCGCCCTGAAGGTCACAGAGGCCGACGCCGCCGCGATGCTCCGGCACCGCCTGGAACGGCGGGGGCACACGGGATGGGGCGACCTCGTGACCGACGCCTACGAGTACGGCGACTGACCGACCGCACCCCCCATCGGCCGTCCGCTGGAAGTCGCATCCAGTGGGCGGCCGATGCCGTTCCAACTTCCGCCGAATCCTCCCGTTATCTAGCGTGTGCACGCTACGATTTGAAGCATGGCCGCTCAGGAGGGAACCCGCATCGTCACCGCCCTGGAATTGACGTGGGGCGCAATCCAGAAGCACCACCCCGACGTTCCAGACGTCGTGATCGTGACTGGAACCGGGCGGCGAGCCCGTGGCCGCCTGAAGTGGGGTCACCACACGGCGGACCGATGGCTGGACGCGGCGGCCGCCGGGCGCAAAGCGGAGCTGTTCGTGTCGGGCGAGGCCGTCGCCAAGGGTGGCGAGATGGTCGTGGAGACGATGCTGCACGAGGCGGCCCACGCACTTGCGGCCGCCCGGAGCATCCGGGACACCTCGTGTGCGGGACGCTGGCACAACCGCGAATACGCGGCTCTGGCCAGGGAGGTTGGGCTGGAGCCCCCGAAGCGGGCGGCGAAGGTGATCGGGTTCAGCGACTCCCTGATCACGGCCGCCACCGTCGGTCGGTACGCGGCCCAGATCCGGCGCCTGGAAGCGGCAGCGCTCGCGCGGATAGAGGTTCCCGAAGACGACGCGGGCGAGCCCGGCGACCAGGACCAGGAGCAGCAAGACGAGGACAACCCGGGCCCGCGCGGCGGACGCGGCCGAGCCGGTAAGCGCGTCGTCGTCGAATGCGGCTGCGAGACCCCCCGCCGGACGCAGGTCACTCCCGCATTCCTCGAGGAGGCGCCCGTGCTGTGCGGGAGGTGCAGGCAGGAGTTCCAGCCCCCGGAGTCGACGCTGGAACTGGCCCTGGGCGCGGGCACCGAGCAGGCCGAGCCCGTCGCGGCTCGGGTCATGCCGTGACCGCGCCGACCCCAGCGGTTCCCTGGTCGGCCCTGGCCGCCGACCCGGCGACCGTCGCCCGGTACGAGGCGAAGGTGTACCGCGGCCCCGGACCCACGGACTGCCACTGGTGGCTGGGCGCCGTCAGCGACTCCGGGCATGGGAAGTTGCGGGCGGGCAGCCGCCCGGCGGGCACCTCTCGCGTGGTCTCAGCCCATGTCCTGGGGTTCGCCATCCACCACGGCGCCGGCGCCCTGCAGGGCGCCATCGTCCGGCACCGGTGCGACGAGGCCAGCTGTCAGAATCCGGCGCACTGGCTCGCCGGGGACCGCCTGCAGAACATCCTGGACTTTCAGGCACGGCGCGGGCTGACCGGTCACCCGCTCGCGGACGTGCGCGGCGCGGCAGGCCGCGCCGTCGCCGTGCGGGACGCCATTCTGGCGGCCGCTCCGGGTGCCGAGGCCGACGCCATCGTGGCCGCGCTCGCGGCTGGCCACCCGTCCGGAGACCGGCAGGACACCCTCTGGTAGACGCAGCGTGTGCACGCTAGGCGGTCGGGCGTAGCGGGCCCACGCTGCGGGGTCCGTCCCGCACCGCCGGCGGTTGCTTCGGTTCGGTGGCTCCGGTGTCCCGTCGAGGCCGCGCAGCGGCCGCGGTTGCCGGGCAAGTCATAGCGTGTGCACGCTAGATGTAGAACCGTTCGACCGCGCCGGGATCGGCAACACGCTCGCCGCCGAAAACCACTCTTGGTAACAGTCGAGGCCCGACCCACACTCCGGGGTCGGGCCTCTGCCGTCTCCAGCACAGCCTAGCGGGCAGCCGCCCGCAGTCGTCAACAGCCAACCCCCAGAGCGCCCAGCGAAGCCAGCGAACCCAACCAGGACCATCGGACAGGAGACAGCCAGCAACGACCCAGACCACCAGCAGCTAGAAGGTAATCGGACCCACGAATGCCACCCGAACAACAGGACCACCTAACGATCCGTCAACCCCAAGGTACAAGCATCTATCTGACACACCCTTGCATTCTTATCCGATGGCCACCTACAGTGATCGCATGACCGCTACCGTGAGCCCGGGATCTGACCCTGGGTACCTGATTGATCAGGTAGGCAAGGGTGGCGAGCACTACTACTTGAAGAGCATCGAACAGGCCGGGGAGCCTGCTGGGATCTGGCTCGGTGAGGGTGCAAACGATCTTGGTCTGACGGGTGAAGTCGACCATGAACTCATGAGCGACATGTACTCGAAGTTCACGCACCCGGAGTTGCATGCGCAGGTCCGCGCGTCACTCTCCGCAATCACGGCGGAGCGGGGGACGGATGAGTACAAGGCTGAGGTGGCAGCCATCTACGACGCCGCCCGGGTCGGGCGGAAGCCGTACGACTACACCAAGAGCACCGAGGAGAAGGTGCAGGCCGCGCTGGAGAAGCTGGGCCCCGACGCCACCCCCGAGCAGCGCCGCGAGGCGGAGCTGAAGGTGCGCCAGAACGCGCCCACGTCCCGCAGTTACTACGACGTCACGTTCTCCGTGCCGAAGAGCTACAGCCTGCTGCACGCCGGATTCCAGATCGAGGCTCAGCGGCTCCGCGCGGCTGGTGACGTCGAGGGAGCGGCGGCCGCCGCAGCGAAGGCGGACATGGTCTGGGACGCCGTGATGGAGGGTGTCCAGGCCGGGCTGGAATTCCTGCAGGACGAGGCCGGATACGCCCGGGACGGACGCCACGGCGCCAAGGACGCCGAGGGCGCCCCGACCGGCCGCCAAGTCGACGCGCACCGCTGGACGGTCGCCAGCTTCCGCCAGCACACATCCAGGGACAACGACCCGCAGCTGCACGTGCACAACGCGATCTGGAACCGGGTCAAGGTCGACACAATGGACCCCGTGACCGGCGAACTCCGTTCCAAGTGGCTGACCATCGACGGACAGGAGATCTACCGGCACACCAAGGCAGCCGGGCACCTATTCGAGAAGACCACGGACGAGGCTCTGTACCGGAAGATGGGCATTCGTACCGCGATGCGCCCGGACGGCATGGCCCGCGAAGTCGTCGGCATCGGCCAGGAGAAGCGGGACAAGTACAGCAGCCGGCGGCAGACCATCACGACGGGCACCGCCGAGCTGGCCAAGGCGTACGAGGACCGCGAGGGCCGCCCGCCGGGCGCCCACGAACTGGCCCGCATGGCGCAGTGGGTGAACCTCTCGGAGCGCAAAGGCAAGACCGCCGCAGTGCCGCGCGAGCAACTGCTGGAGCAGTGGGAGACGGACATGATCTCCGACACCCGCGAGTCCCTGGCGGACATTCCAGCGGAGGTGGAACGCGCAACGGCCGAGCTGGAACAGCGCGCCGCAGACCTGGAATCGGGTCTGGAATTCGACCCGGCGAAGGTGGTCCGGACCGCCGTCGAGAACGCGCAGGACCAGAAGGCCGCATGGCGCCGCGGGGACCTGATCGTGGAGATCACCAAGCAGCTTCCAGATTGCTTGGGCGGGTTGGAACGGGACCAGGTGCGGGCCCTCGTCAACGAGCTGGCCGACGCTGCGCTGCAGTCCGGCACGGACACCGAGGTGGTGCGGCTGACCGCCCGCAACCTCGTCCCGCTCCCGCAGGAGCTGACCCGCGAGGACGGACTGAGCGTCTACGCCCGCCACGGCGCCGTCCGGTACGCCACAGAGGCTCATCTGCAGCGCGAGGGACGGGTAATCGAGCAGGCCACGGAGCTGGGCGCCCCCGCCGTCTCCCGCGAGGCGATCGACACGGCCGTGGTCAAGGGTGGACTGAACGAGGGGCAGGAGAAGGCCTTCCGCTCCATCCTTGCGTCCGGCCGCCGCATGGAGGTTGTCGCCGCCGCCGCAGGCACTGGAAAGAGCCGCCTGGCGGGCGCGATCCACGACATCTGGACGCAGGAAGTCGGCCCCGTGATCGGCCTCACCGTCAGCCAGCGCGCCGCCCGCGTACTGTCCGAGGAGGGTGTGCGGAACGCGCAGAACGTGGCCAAGTTCTTGGACACCAACCGCCGGTTGGAATCGGGTGCGCCCGTGGCCGAAGACGAGCGGGACGCGTTCCAGCTCCGGCAGGGTCAGCTGGTCCTCGTGGACGAGGCATCCATGGCGGAGACGGGCCAGCTGGACGAGATCCGCCGCCTGGCCGCCCGCGCCGGCGCCAAGGTGCTGTACGTCGGCGACAACGCACAGCTGGACAGCGTCGGCTCCGGCGGCATCTTCTCCCAGCTGACCGAAGAACTCCCCAACGTCCACCGCCTTGACCAGGTGATGCGGTTCAACGCGGAGTGGGAGAAAGGGGCGTCCCTACGGCTCCGGAAGGGCGAGGTTGCCGCGCTCGCCGAGTACGACGCTCGCGGCCGCCTACGCGCAGGAACGCGCCAGGAGATGCTGGAAGCCTCGTACCAGTCCTGGCTGGCCGACCACACAGGCGGTAAGGACGCGGTACTGATCGCGCCGACCAGGGAGCAGGCGGACGAGCTGGCGGCCCGCGCCCGGCAAGACCTCGTGCGACTCGGCAAGGTCGAGCAGAACGGCATCGAACTGGAGGACCGCGGACTGACGGTCGGCAAGGGCGACATGATCCAGCTCCGCAAGAACAACCGACGCATGACCAGCGCGTCCGGCGAGCGGTTCGCCACCAACCGCGACGTAGTGAAGGTCCTGGGGGTCTCCGAGAACGGTTCCGTCACCGTGGCCTACGACGACGGGGACACCCTCCAGCTACCGCCCTCGTACGTGAGCGAGCATGTCGACCTGGCGTATGCGGGCACCATCCACTCCACCCAGGGCCGCACCGTTGGAACGGCCCACAGCTACTGGGACGGCAGCGGTTCCAGGGAGGCGTTCTACGTTGCGATGACGCGCGGCCGCGAGGCCAACACCGCGTACATGTCCACCGACATGCCGGGCGTGGAGCCGTGGGAGCGGCCGGACCCGATGGCCCTCTACAAGCAGACGCTGGAGAACTCCACCGTCGAGAAGAGCGCCACCCAGGTACAGCGGGAAGAGGCGGATTGGGCCCGCTCGCTCGCCAAGCACTCGTTCGAGCTGGAAGACCTCTCCACCGAATACGCCACCACCAAGCTGGGTCGTGTGCTGTATGCCGAGTTGGGCCCGGAGCGCTACGAGGAGCTGGCCGGCAGCGAGGCGTTCGGCTCCCTCGTCCGGTTGGGCCGGGCTGCCGAGGCGGCCGGTTATGACGCAGAGGGCATCATGCGGACCGTTGCCCAGGGGCGGCTGGCCGATGCGAAGGACTTGGGCAAGGTCTTGCACTGGCGGGCGGAGCGCGAGCTGGAGGCTGCCGAGCGGCGCCAGGTCCGGGCTGACGAGCAGCGCGTGAGCGCAGCCGTGGAGCAGCAGGAAACCACCGTCAACACTCTGGTAGCCCAGTTGTCCGTGGCGCCCGTCGCCCACGCGGATCGGTCGATCAGCGAGGAGGCGCAGGCCGAGGCGATGCGGCAGGCCGAGGTCATGCAGCAGGCGCCCGCGCTGGCCTGGAACGGGAGCCAGGAAGACGCGCTGGCCGCGCAGCAGGCAGTCATTGGGGCGCAGGTCATCGACCCGATGGAGACTCAGCGGGCCGCGGAGGCCGCAGCATTCGAG